>WGLQ01000010.1 GCA_016125495.1 Hyphomicrobiales bacterium
GCATCGCCGCGCTGGTCGACACGCTGGCGACCGAGCGAGACCCAGTCATTGCCGAGGTCGGTGAAGCGCTCCTCGGGTGCCTTGTGCGCGAACACCTCGACGATGGCGGGACGATTCCCGTCGCGCGTGCCGTAGGAGAGACGGATCTCCCGGATGACACGCCCACGACCATCCGTGTCGGCCAGCTCGAAGATCTCGGAGTCGGCGCCGGCATCGATGCGAACCGGTGTACTCACCTCCTCGCGCTCACCATTGCCGTAGACGACCGTCACGCTGCGCAGACGGATCGGCGAGCGGCGGACGCGCAGGACGAGCGCATCGAAGCGCCCTTCGCCACGGCCGACCGAGATCACGGCGCTGTCGCCGCGCTGCTCGACCCGCTCGCGACCGAGCGATTGCCACTCGTCGCCGAGGTCGGCGAACCGCTCCTCGGGCGCCTTGTGCGCGAACACCTCGACGATGGCGGGACGATTGCCGTCGCGCGTGCCGTAGGAGAGACGGATCTCACTGATGACGCGCCCGCGACCGCTGTAGTCGGCCAATTCGAAGATCTCGGAGTCGGCGCCGGCATCGATGCGAACCGGTGTGCTCACCTCCTCGCGCTCGCCATTGCCGTAGACGACCGTCACGCTGCGCAGACGGATCGGCGAACGGCGGACGCGAAGGACGAGCGCATCGAAGCGCCCCTCCCGTGGGCCGACGGTGATCACGTCACTGTCACCACGCTGTTCGACGCGCTGGCGGCCGAGAGAGACCCACTCGTCGCCGAGGTCGGTGAAGCGCTCGGGGGCCGGCTGCTCGCCAGGCAGCAGCGAGAGCTGCAAAGCGACGTCGCGGTTACCGGGCTGGAAGCGGCCATAGGTGACGCGGACCGAATCGACACGACCGCCATTGCCATCGCGCAGCTCCAGTGGACCTGTCGACTGGCGACGCTGGATCGTGCGCGGGGCGCGTAGGCGCTCCCTGTCGTCGTTCGCGTAGACCACCTCGACCTGCTCGATCGGTATGTCGACGCCCTGTGCCGTCAGCGCGATGGCCTCGAGCCAGCCGGCGCGACGGCCGACCTGGAACGTTACCACGCCACCGCGCCGATTGAGCGCCTCGCTGCCGCCGTCCTGCCAGCCGGGTTCGACCGTGGCGACATCCGCCGGGCGCGCCGGGCGCGCACCGACGCGGCCCATGACGATCACCACCGGCCGCCGACCGCCGAGGCCGAGCGTGCCGTACTGCAGTTCGATACGGTCGATGAAGCGGCGTCCGCCATCGAGATCGAGGGTCGTGGTCTCCTGGCCCGAACGCATCAGGCCGGTGACCGGAATGTCCTGACGGTCGCCATTGCCGAACACCACGTTGATGCCGAGGAGCAGCACGTTACCGTTCTCGACGCGCAGCTTCAGGCCGTCGAAACGCCCGTCGGCCCGGTCGAGCTGGATCACGTCCTTGTCGAGCCCGATCCCAACCGGCTGGCGGCCAAGCTCAACCCAATCGCCGGCCCGCTGAGCCAGCGCAGCCTGCGCCTGAAGCAGCGCGACGACGAGCGTCACGGCCAAGAAGCCGAGCCCCCGTCGCAAACCAAGAATTACTGTCCTCACTCGTCTCTCCATGAGCCGATGGCCGTTCCGCAATGCCCCGCGCATCCGGACCGGCAGGCAACAAACGCCATTCCAACGCGACACTAGCCATCGTCCATGGTAGTTTCATGGCCGGGTTGCGGTGAACCGGCGAAAGCGTTTCGTTAATGGGCCGTCAATGCAAGCCCTTTCTTACACATGCGGACGAACACGCGCCAGTCGCGTGTGGCAACGGGCGAGCGCCGAAGAATGAACGACGAACGGAAGCCGGAACGGCCCCAAGTGGCATATGGCCAGACGGGCCTCGTCGTGGAGATTCTGCGCCAGCGGCTGGGCGGGCGCGTGCAGACCGGTGAGGCCATCCGCACGCAACACGCCAACAGCGTCACGTGGATCGCGCCGCAGCCGCCTGAAGCGGTGGTCTTCGTCGAAAGCGAGGACGAGGTGCTCGAGGTCGTTCGCATTTGCCACAAACACCACGTGCCGATCGTCGCTTTCGGGGGCGGAACGTCGTTGGAAGGCCAGGTGAACGCCCCGCACGGCGGCATCTCACTCGACTTCAGTGCCATGAACCGCATCGTTCGTGTGAGCGCGGACGACTTGCATGCCGTGGTCCAGCCCGGCGTCACGCGCAAACAGCTCAACGAGCACTTGCGCGACATGGGGCTCTTCTTTCCCGTCGATCCAGGTGCCGAAACGGCAACTCTCGGCGGCATGGCCGCAACCCGCGCCTCGGGAACGACGACTGTGCGCTATGGCACAATGCGCGACAACGTCCTCAGCCTGCGGGCAGTGACCGCCGACGGCACACTCATCCGCACCGCCAGCAACGCACGCAAATCCTCCTCTGGTTACGACCTCACCCGCCTCATGGTCGGTTCTGAAGGCACGCTCGCCATCTTCACCGAGCTGACCGTCCGTCTCTACGGAATTCCCGAAGCCATCCTCGCGGCGGTCGCGCCCTTCGAAACGCTGGACGGAGCCTGCCGGGCGGTGATCCAGGCAATCCAGCTCGGCCTCGGGGTGGCGCGCATCGAGTTGCTCGACCCGGTGCAGATCCGCGCCTGCAACGCCTACTCCGGCCTCTCCTTCGACGAGCGCCCAACGCTCTTTCTCGAGTTCCATGGCACCGAAGCCGGAACCCGAGAGACCGTCGCGACGTTCAGGGCGCTGGCCGAGGCCGAGGGCGTGCGCGACTTCCAGTGGGCTGCCACCACCGAGGAGCGCAACCGGCTCTGGAAGGCGCGGCACGATGCCTACTTCGCCGCGCGGGCCCTGCGACCGGGGGCGGCCGCCATCGCCACCGACGTCTGCGTTCCGATCTCGCGGCTCGCCGAATGCGTGACACACACGGTCGCGGACATCGAGGAGCACGCCATCACCGCGCCGATCGTCGGCCATGCCGGGGACGGCAATTTCCACACGGTCGTGCTGGTCGACATGGACGATCCCGCCGACATCGCGCGCTGCAAGGGCTTCGTTCACCGCCTTTCGGAACGGGCCATCGCGATGGACGGCACCTGCACCGGCGAGCACGGCGTCGGCACCGGCAAGATCGCACTGGCCGCCGCCGAGCATGGTCCGGCGATCGACGTGATGCGCCGGATCAAGGCGGCTCTCGACCCCCTGGCCATCCTCAACCCGGCCAAGATGCTCTGACGATATCGCGATCGCCAGTGGACGCGTCGCCCGACCGCCGAGCGGAGCGACGGACCTTAAGCACGCATCAAGGTCACCGGCGCGGCTTGCCTCAAAGTTTCCGGCAAATTTGCGCAATTTTCCCGAAATCGATTATCGATCAGTTCATCCGTTAACCCGGAGTAATTTGGAAAAATACACGCGATCAGCTATTAAAATTCTCAGACATTCGGAACGGGATCCGGGTGTGGGGGGAGTTGCAGCACAGCCAGGACATGGCTGGGCCGGGATCGCAGAGAGGGAGAACGACCGTGGCATTGATCGAGGGAACGGACGCGGGCGAACGCATCAACGGGACGAATGGCGACGACACGATCTACGCCTGGCTGGGCGACGACCTCATCTACCCGGCCGGTGGCGGCGACACCGTGTTCGCGGGCGGCGGCAACGACACGGTCTATGCCGATCTCGGCAACGACGTCGTCGACGGCGAGGAGGGTAACGACACGATCTACCTCGGCGGCGGCAACGACATCGGCTACGGCGGAGCGGGTGACGACCTGATCACCGGGGGCACCGGCATGGACATCGTCTATGGCCATTCGGGGAACGATACACTCTACGGCGGCTCCAACGACGACCAGGTGTTCGGCGGCAAGGACGACGACTTTCTCAGCGGCGACAGCGGCAATGATCTCCTGCGCGGCGACACCGGAAACGACGAGATCTATGGCGGCGCAGGCTACGACGAGATCTACGGCGGCGATGGCGATGACCTCCTCGACGGCGGCACGGAGGACGACCAGCTCTTCGGCGGCAAGGGTGACGATACGCTCCTCGGTGGAGATGGAAACGATCAGCTGAGCGGTCAGTCGGGCAACGACACGCTCCATGGCGGGCTGGGCGACGACGTGCTCAATGGCGACTCGGGTCACGACGTCCTCGATGGCGGAGACGGCAACGATACGGTCATCGCCGGCAGCGGCGACGACCGTATGATCGCCAGCACCGGCAACGATAGCTACGACGGCGGCTCGGGCTTCGACGTCCTCGACTACAGCCAGGCGATGACGGATGGCATTTCGCTCGTCGTCGATTTGGCGGCCGGCACCGCGGTCGGGCTCGGCAGTGACACGCTGAAGAGCATCGAGCATCTGATCGCCGGGAACGGGGATGATATCCTCGTCGGCGACGCCAAGGCGAACACCTTCACGGGTGGAGAAGGAAATGACTGGTTCCGTGGCGGTCGCGGCGCGGACGTTTTCGAGGGTGGCCTCGGCTCGGATACCTATAGCTGGATCGCGGATGACGTCATGAGCCTCGGTGGCACGCACTTCGGGGTCGACACCATCCGCGACTTCGACGAGGCCGACGTTCTCGACCTCTCGGGCCTCGTCGTGGTGGGCGAGGGCCAGACACTGGCGAGCCTCGTCGAGGTGCGCGAGACGGAGACGGGGACGATGGTCTCGGTGGAACTCGCCGGTCACGGCATGGTCGACATCGCGCACCTCGATGGAATATTCGCCCTTTCGGCGGACGACATGATCGGGGGCGGAATGATGATCGCCTGAACGGCGGCCCCGGGGAGCTTGAACTGGCGGAAACGGATGGGGAGCGAGGGAGCAGAGCCAGGTCGGCACGGTACGGGGCCGTGCCGACCCCGGCCCTGCTCCTTCCCGTTCCCGGCCGCATTTCGGGCATCCCTGATCGCAAAGTGCCGGAAGCTGCCGGACAGGGTCACGCTTTGCCGAAAATTTTATTATTGCAATACTCCAATTGCGATACGGGCGAATACGCCATCCTCACTCGTTTCGGATATACAGCGATCATCGTGGGGTCGATTGCCGCATTTCCCGGCTCAGCGCGGAGCGGCAATGGTCGTGGGCTCGGTTCGGACATCGCGACGTGTGACGTTCATATAATAGAGTGGGGGGTGTCGAATGACTGGTGTGGTGGTGGCCGAGGACGGCCGTCTTCTCGGCAGCGAGGACGCCGATAACATCCGGGGAACAGCCGGGCGTGATCGCATCTACTCGAACGGCGGCAACGACACGGTCAACGGCGGCGCCGAGAACGACACGATCTATGGCGGCAATGGCGATGACCTGCTCATCGGCGGGGCCGGCAACGATCTTCTGGTCGGCGAGGCCGGTAACGACACGATCCGCGGCGGCACCGGCAACGACGGTGTCTTCGGCGGCGGTGGCAACGACCTCATGCGCGGCGGCGAGGGCAACGATACGCTCTACGGCGACGGGGGCAACGACGACATCGGCGGCGGACGCGGCGACGACCGGCTGTTCGGCGGAACCGGCGACGATCGCCTCGCCGGCAACAGCGGCAACGACCAGCTCGACGGCGGCGATGGCAACGACACACTCGAGGGTGGCGACGGTGACGACGTGCTGCTCGGCGGCGCGGGCAACGACACCCTGAAAGGGGGCAAGGGCAACGATCGCCTCGAGGGCGGCGCCGGCAACGACCGCCTGCTCGGCCACTCGGGCGACGATACGCTCCTCGGCGGGGAGGGTAACGACACCCTCGAGGGCCACGCGGGCAACGACACGCTCGATGGCGGCGATGGCAACGACAGCCTCAAGGGCGGCTCGGGGAACGATGTGTTGACCGGTGGGACGGGCAACGACGAGGTTCTCGGGGGGGCCGGCAACGACCTCTTGATCGCCGGGCTCGGCAACGACACCTACAACGGTGGCGGCGGCATCGACACGCTCGACATGTCCGCCGGGAGCGGCGTCTCGGTCAACCTCATGGCCGGTCGTGCCGAAGGGCTCGGCAACGACAAGGTGGTGAACGTCGAGAACGTGGTCGGCTCGGCTGGCGACGACAGCATCGCGGGCAATCACAAGGTGAACGTGCTCGAAGGCGGCGCGGGCAACGACTGGTTCCGCTCGTACAAGGGCGCCGACGTGCTGACCGGAGGCGAGGGCGAGGATACGTTCGCCTTCTTCAAGGACGACGTCGCGAATTCGAAAGGCGAAACACGCGGCGTCGACCGCATCACGGACTTCGAGAAGGGCGACACGCTCGATCTCTCGGGCCTCTTTGGCGGCTCGCCGGCCGATCTCTCGGACCTCGTGCGCCTCACGGCGACCGACGGCGGGACGATGGTCTCCGTCGACCTCGGGAACAAGGCTGGCTGGGTCGACGTCGTCCTGCTCGAGAACGTGTCGGACCTCGACGTCGGTTCGCTGATCGACATGGGCGGTCTGCTGGCCTGACGGGCCGGGCGAACGGGGCGCCTGGCGGTCAGCCGGCGCTCCAGACCACCGGAAACCACGCCTCGGGCATCGGCTCGCCCATCGCAAGCTCGAGGCCCATTTCCGGGAACGGTGGCGAAACGGCGTGCGGACGCGTCACGAACCGCGCGCGCTCGTCGAAGAACCGGAAGCTCACCGCACGCCGCCGCCGGGCCGAGCGGTTGGGCGGCGCGTTGTGCAGGGTGTGAAAATCGAAGGCGACGAGATCGCCGGGCGCGAGGTCGAAGCTGCGCAAGCGGTCGGCATCGCGCTCCTCGTCGATCTGCGGGAACGGGCGATAGCGCGAGGTGTCGCCCTCGAGCGGCTCGAGCGTCTTGAAGCGGCGCGGCACGTAGGTTGCCTGATCGCGGTGGCTGCCGGCCAGGAAGTGTGGGCAAACGTCGCGTGAGACCGGGTCGAGCGGTACCCAGAGGCTCACCGAACCTTCGACACCGACGCAGTAGTAGGGCAGATCCTGGTGCCAAGGCGTGGCGCTGCCATTGCCGGGCTCCTTGACGAGCACATGCTCGTGGAAAAGCTGGGCGCAACGACTCCCCATCAAGGCACCGGCGAGCGCCCCGAGCGGGCCCTTGCTCGCGACCTCGAGGAACGCGGGAAAACGCCGCCAGTTCACGTAGTCGCCGAAATAGGCCCCACCGCCATCGTCGGCGTGGTTCTTGCCGTAGGGGCCCGGCGCGGCGAGATTTCCCTCGACGGCGTCGGCGAGGCGGGTGAGCCAAGCCTCGTCCAGCACACCGCGCACGACGGCGACACCGTCGCGCCGGAAGGTCTCGATCACCGCGTCGTCGATCGCGCGCATAGCACCTCCATCCACTCGCCGTAGTCGCCGGAACCAAAGCCGCGTTGGCTCTGGCGCGAGTCTAACACGCCTTGCACAACGGTCCATCCCGGCGGCTCGAGGTGGACTACTCGGCCGGGCTCGGGGCACCGATCGGCGCGCCAGCGCGGTCGCGCGCGGCGGAGGCGCCGGCGGCGAGCCGCTCGGCACGCGCCTGGCGCATTCTGGCGAACCAGGCCCGCCAGCCGGACCACAATTCACCATAGACCGCCGGCCACGCCAGGAGCGTCGGCGTCAAGACGAGCGTGATCAGTGTGGAGAACAAAAGCCCGGAGATGATGGCCGTCGAGAGCTGCACCCACCAGATGGAGGTGATCGATCCGAGGGCGATCTGCGGGGTGAAGAAATCGACGTTGACCTGCATGGCCATCGGGAGAAGGCCGAAAATCGTCGTTATGGTGGTCAGGAAGACCGGGCGGAAGCGCTCGGCGCACGAGCGCAGCACGGCGTCGATCGTTCCATAACCCTCCACACGGCGCAGATGGTTGAACGTGTCGATGAGAACGATGGAGTTGTTGACGACGATGCCGGCGAGCGCGACCACGCCGGTGCCGGTCATGATGATGGAGAACGGCTGGCGCGTGATGAGCATGCCGAGCAGGACGCCGGCGACGGAGAGAACGATCGTCGAGAGGGTTATGCCGGCCTGGCTGAAGGAGTTGAACTGCGTGACGAGGATGATGAACATGATGAAGAGGGCGGCGGCCATGGCCTTGCCTAGGAACGCGCCCGACTCTTTCTGCTCCTCGTCGGCGCCGCGGAAAGTGAAGGTTATGCCGGCCGGCCACTGCTCGGACTTCAGCCAGGCATCCAACTCGCGCACTTTCTCGTCGCCGAGGATACCTTCCGCCACGTTCGCCTTGACGCTCATGATGTTGAAGCCGTCCTTGCGCTCGATGGTGTTGACGCGCGGACGCGGCTCGCGCGTGACGAAGTTGGTGATCGGGACCATCCCGGCGGGGGTGACGATGCGCAACTGGTCGAGCTGATCGAGGGTGCGGTCCGCCTCGGGCAAGCGCACGCGGATGTCGACCTCGTCCTCGCTGTCGTCGGGACGGTATTTGCCGACCAGGATGCCGTTGGTGACGAGCTGGATCATGGCGCCGACCGAGGCGATGTCCGTGCCATATCGTCCGGCCTCGCCGCGATCGACGGTCACGACCCATTCGATGCCCGGAAGTGGACGGGAATCCTCGATGTCGCGGAGCCCCGTCATGCCGGTTTCGAGATGGCCGCGCACGCGGGCCGTCACGGCCTCGACGACGGCGCGATCGCTGCCGGCGACCTCGAGGCGTATCGGCTTGCCGACCGGCGGGCCGTCCTCGCGCTTGCGCACCTCGACGGTGATGCCGGGGATGTCGGCGACGCGCGTGCGGATCTCCTCGAGGATCTCCTTGCCGACCCGGCGCGTGTTGTAGTCGGCCAGCTCGATGGTGATCATGCCGATCTGGTCGGCGGGAGCGTCCGACACGCCCGTGCCCATCTCCGGCCCCCCGGTGCCACCGCCGGTGCGCGTGAAAACCGCCTTGATCCCGGCGACCGCCAGCACCTCGCGCTCGACCTCGGAGACGAGTGCGAGTTCCTCGCGGGCCGCGAGATTGCCGCGCGCGGAGATGAAAACGATGGCCTGCTCCGGCTCCGTGTCGACGAAGAACTCCACGCCGGTCGGCTTGGCGGAATAGGCCATGAACGAGCCGACGACGAGACCTATCGTGGCGAGCAGGACGAGGATCGGGTGGCGGATGAGGCGACGCATCATGCGGACATAGAGGCCATCGGGCACCACCGGTTCGGCGGACCGGGACGCCGACGCGACCGCCTCGAGCGCATGATCGCGGCGGGTCAGCAGCCCGCCCAATACTGGAAGGAATATCATCGCCGTGACCAGCGATGCGCTGAGCACGATGATCACGGTGATCGGCAGATAGCTCATGAACTCACCCGGTACGCCGGGCCAGAGCAGCAGCGGCATGAACGCCGCGAGGGTCGTCGCCGTCGAGGAGACGATCGGCCAGAACATGCGCGTCGCCGCCTCGTTGTAAGCCTCGCGCGGCGGCACGCCCTCGCCCATGCGACGGTCGGCGTACTCGACGATGACGATGGCGCCATCGACCAGGATGCCAACGGTCAGCACCATGCCGAACATGAGCATCATGTTCACGGTCATGCCGGTGAGGCCAATGATCAGGAAGCCGATCATGAAGGAGGCCGGGATCGCGAACCCGACGAGGAGCGCCGAGCGTAGCCCAAGGGCGGCGACGACGACGATCATGACGAGGGCGATCGCCGTCAGGATGGCAGCCTCGAGCGAACCGAGCACCTCGAAGATGAATTTGGACTGGTCGAGCGCGAGGTCGACCTCGATGGTCTTAGGCCAGTCGGCCGTGAACTCGGCGACCACCTGGCGCACGGCCGCATTGTTCTCCACGATGTTCGTGCCGGTCCGTTTGACGACCTCGATGGCGATGGCCGGTTTGCCGTTGAAACGCGAGTAGCTCACGGGGTCCTTGAAGGTGCGGCGGACCTCGGCGACGTCGGCCAGCGTGACGATACCGAGATCGGAGACCTTGACGGGGATGCCGCCGACGTCGCGAGCGTTCTCGAAGAGGCCGGGCACCTTGACGTTGAAGCGGCCCTGGCCGGTGTCGATATTGCCTGCGGCGATGAGCTGGTTGTTCTGGGTGACGGCTCGGACCAATTCGTCCTGCGAGATCGCGTAGCTCTCGAGGCGGGCCGGATCGACGATCACCTCGAGCAGTTCCTCGCGGTTGCCTGCAAGGCGCGCCTCCAGCACACTCGGGATCGCCTCGATCTTGTCCTGGAGCCGGCGCGCGGCCTGGAACAGCGTGCGCTCGGGCACGTCGCCGGAAAGCGCAACGACGATCACCGGAAAGAGGCTGAGATTGATCTCGTTGACGGACGGCTCCTCGGCACCGCTCGGCAACTCGGCCTTGGCCTGGTCGACCTTCTCGCGCACATCGGCGCTCGCCTCGGCATGGTCGATGTCGATGTCGAACTCGACGATGATGCCGGCGTGGCCCTGACTGGCGATGGCGGTGATCTGCTTCAGTCCATCGAGACCACGCAGCGCCGTTTCCATCGGCTTGACGAGGAGGCGCTCGGAATCCTCCGGCGAAATCCCCTGATAGGGAATGGAAACATAAAAGATCGGCACGTCGATGTTGGGATCGGCCTCCTTGGGGATCGTGACGTACGTGACGACGCCAGCCAGCACCATCACGAACATGATGGTGAGCACGGTTCGAGGCGCATTGAGGATCGCGAGCAGCGCGCCCATCGGTATCACTCCAATTCTCGGCGGCGAGCCGCAGCGGGCGCCCACCACATCCCGAATGCGGTCAGCGGCCGGCAACGGCCTCCTGCGTCGGCCGGCGCTTTCTCTCGGGAAGTCCGGGCGCGACGGCGGCGAGGCGTCGCGTGGACACCTGCGTATCGCTCAGCTGCGAACCCTCACCGCGACGACCGGCGTCGGACTCGGCCTCGGCCGTGTCCACTGGTTCGACAAGTTGGCCGTCCAGCACGTATTCCTGCCCCACCGTGATCACGCGCGCGCGCGCCGGCAGGCCCGACACCCAGAATTCGTCGCGTCCATCGGCGAGGATCACGACCGGCAGGAAACGAACGCGATCGCTGTCGTCGACGATCTTGACACCGATGGTGCCGTCGTCGGCGAGCGAGAGGATGGAGGGGCGAATGCGATGCGCCGGCCGACTCTCCAGCGGAAAGACGAGATCGGCCGTGACGCCGTCGCGCAGCTTGTTGGCGGGGTTCGCCAATTCCGCCTCCACTCGGAAGGTCCGCGTGCGCACGTCGGCACTCGGCGCGATGAAGCGCAGGCGCCCGCTCACCCGCTCGCCAGTCACGAGACGGGCCTCGATCGACTGGCCGATCGCGAGGCGAGAAACATCACGCTCGGAGACACCGGCCACGACGAGCAGCGGGTCCATGCGTACCAGCGTCACGCATGGCGAACCGACGCTGAGGAGATCACCCTCACGCGCATCGAGCGCCTCGACGACGCCGGCGATCGGAGCCGTGATGCGCGTGCGGGCGATATCGAGTTCGATGCGTTCGAGGTTGGCGCGGGCGGCATCCAGTTGACGACGGTCACCCATCGACTTGATCTCGGGGGTGAAGCCACGCTTGCGCAAGCGCTCGGACGCCTCGTTGGCGGCCTCGGCCTCGGCAACAGCTGCCTTGGCCTCGAGGAGGTCGGCGCGGCGGCTGCCTTCGTCGAGGCGGCAAAGCAGCGCGCCCGCGGCCACCGCGTCGCCCTTGGCGACCTCAAGGGATCGCACGACACCGCCAGTCTCGGCGCGGACCTGCACGCGTGCCTCGACCTCGGTGCGTCCGCGCAGGATCAATTCGGCGGTGCGCTGTTCGGCCACCACTTCCGCGACACGCACCCGGATGGGCACCTCGGGTGCCTCAGCAGGAGCACGGCCGTCCGCCTCCAGCGCAGGCCCGGCGACCTGCGGGGAACCGGCGACCACGACACCGCCATCGGCTTCTCCATCCGACTTGCCCCAGAACTTCTCGGCGCCGACGATTTCGCCGGACGCCAGCCAGCCGCCGATGGCCAGCAGGAACAGCACTGCCCAGAGGCTCGAAAGCCAGCGGCGGGAGCGAGCCGGGGGCCGCTCGGACGAACCGCCGGCCGCTTCGCGCGCAACTTCAATGGTCTCTGCCATCGCTCGGTTTCCGTTCATGTTCCACGACAGGATCGATGCCGGGGCGAAGCGTTCATGCCGCCGCCGGGGCCTTGCGCCGTGCCGCCTCGAGGAGCAACGAGCCGCGGGCCCGCACGTGGCCCAATGCCGCCTCGGTCAGGGCAATGCCGTACTGGACTGCAAAGAGCGTTCCGGGCCGGTCGGCGACCGAGGCCTCGTCGCGCCGCAGGCTCTCCAACTGCTCCTCGAGGTGACGCTCGCGCTCGGCCAGCATCAGCTCCAGGTGGCGCACATCGATCAGTTCGGCGCAGACGCCCTGCAGGAGGAACTCCGATTTGAAGACATCGGTGCGCGGCGTTTCGTGGAGTGCCGAGACGAGCTCGGCACGGCCCAGTTCGGTCAGCTCGTAAATCTTTCGGGTCGGCTTTCCGGAGGCATGCTCCTCGCGGCAGCGGATCAGGCCTTCCTGGGTCAGACGCGTCAATGCCGGGTAGATCGAGCCGTAGCTCGCCTCGATGAAATGGCTGAAGCAGCCTTCGGCGGCTTGCTTGCGGATTTCGTAGCCCGTTGCTTCCCCGAAGTAGAGGATGGCGAGGCAAAGCGTGCGGACGTTCATGGGTGGAGACCTTCGTCGAGCGTTCCGGCGAGACGGGACGCTCCCGGCTCGATCCGACACTTGATATATATCGGACCAATATATATCAAGTGCGACCTTCTTGTGACAGACCGAACTTCATCCACGGGTCTGCGACCTTCGACCCTATTCTCGAGGCATCGACTGTGCTTTGCATGGCGGCCACACCCCTGGAGTGCACTGGTGATGCCCATCACTGTGACGGATACCGAGATCGAGGCCATCAAGATCATAACGCCGCGGCGGATCGGTGATCATCGGGGCTATTTCACCGAGGTTTTCAACGCGCGCGAGTTCGCGGCAGCCGGTCTTCCGACAGAATTCGTGCAGGACAACCAGTCGCTCTCCGGCACGGTCGACACGGTGCGAGGGCTGCATTTCCAGATTCCGCCCTTTGCCCAGGGCAAGCTGGTGCGCTGCCTGAGGGGCGCGTTCCTCGATGTCGTCGTCGACATGCGACATGGCTCGCCGACGTTCGCGCGGCACGTCTCGATCGAGGTCTCGGCGGAGTTGGGCAACCAGGTCTGGGTGCCGCCCGGCTTCGCACACGGGCTGCGCACACTCGAACCCGATACCGAGGTTCACTACAAGGTGACCGCCTACTATTCGCCCGAGCACGATCGGGGCGTGCTCTGGAACGATCCCGCTCTCGCCATCGCGTGGGGCACCAGCGAGGCGGCGGCGACGCTCTCTGTAAAGGATCGCTCGCTCCCGCGACTCGCCGAGTTGCCGATCCATTTCAGATATCGCGACGGCCGCCTGACGTGAGGCGGCCGGCGAGATCGCCGGTCTGGCAAGGAGGCACCAGATCGACGGCCCGGCCCCGTTCGTCAGCGCTGCGGCTGCGGCGTGCGCCGCAACAGGCGCGCGCGCAGGTCGAGCTTGCGGGGCTCGCCAGCTGGTTCGGCCTGACCACCGCCCGCCGCTGCCGGAGCCTGGGCGGGAGCATGACCACCAGCCGCGGCCGGTGCGCGGCGCAGCAGTCCCTGCCCGGGGCCTTCCCCTGCCGGCTGCTGGAGCAGGCGACGGGGCGCACCACTTTCGGGTTGGCCAACCTGTCGTGATGCACCGGAGCCGAGGCGGGTGGCGATGGTTGTGCCGATCGCCCCTGCATCGGACATCATCTCCATCCCCTCGACCGACTCGTCCGTGACCTGGTGATCGCCGTCGACGACGTGACCGGAGGCGCGCCAGCGGTCGACGACCATCTGCAGGATGCTCTCGTCCTCCGTGGATTCCTGCCACTTCTCGGAGAATTTGGCGGTCGAGGAGCGCGGCAGGAAGTGCTTGGGCAGTTCGTGGAACTTGATGCGTACGGGCAATGTCACACCGTCGCCGAAGGCGATGGCCTCGCGGGCGCCGAGCGCGGGCAGGAATTCGAGCAGACCCGAGCCGGTGTCGGAAATGGCCGCCTGCACGATCTCCTGGTCGCGGTCGTTCGACATGCGCAGAGCGAACACGGTGTTGCACTGGGAGAGGATCGTCGGGTCGATCTCGGCCGGCCGCTGCGTCACGATGCAGAGAGAGGCGCCGTATTTGCGTCCCTCCTTGGCGATCTTGGCGATCGAGCGCTTGGCGGGCTCGAAGCCGAGCGCGGAGTTGACCGGCACGTAGCGGTGCGCCTCCTCGCAAACCAATGTCACGGGAACGCGGCCCTCGCCCCAGAGCGCGAAGTCGAACGTCATGCGGCAGAGCACCGAAACGACGACGTTGACGATCTCCGTCGGCAGACCGGTCAGCTCGAGGATGGTGATGGGCCTACCGTTGACCGGCACGCGGAAGATGCGCGAGAGCACCTCGACCATCGAATCGTTGACCGTCAGGCTGCCGAACATGAAGCGGTAGCGCTGATCCTTGGAGATTGTTTCGATGCGCGTCTTGAGCGCGCGATAGGGCGAGAGGTCCTTCTTGTTCTCCAGCATCCCCATGCGCTCGTCGAGTGCGCGCGTCAGATCCGAGATTCGATAGGGAACAGGCGTGTCGACGGTGAAACGGCCCTGGTCGCTGACGCGCTTTGCGAGCTTGTTCTCGGCCTGGCGTGAGGCTTGGCCATAACGCGATTTGCAGAGCGGGATGAGTTCCTGAAGAAGCTCGATCTCGTGCTTGCGCTCACTCGGATCGCCGATCAGCACCTCCACCAGTTCCTCGAAGGTGAGGAGCCAGTAGGGCAGATGCATGTTGTGCGGCGTGATGACCTCGGCGAGGTCGGAGAAGGATGTCGCGTACTCGTTGTGCGGATCGAGAAGCACGATGTGCGCCGCCGGATTTTTTTCCAGGATCGCGCGCAGGATGAGCGCCGTGGTGCACGACTTGCCGGTGCCGGTGGTGCCCAGGATCGCGAAGTGCTTGCCGAGCAGGTCATCGGTCTTGACCATCGCCGGTATCGACGACTCCTGGCGAATGTGACCGACCTTGATGGAATGCTCGCCCTCGGCGGAGAACGACTTGGCCAGCTCGGCTTTGGTGGCGAGGCGCACGAGGTCGCCGAGCGCCGGATATGCCGAAACACCGCGCGTGAACTTGCCGGGCTCGCCGTGCTCGTTGGTCGGCAACTCGCCGACCAGGCTGAGTTCGGCGATCCAGATCTCGGGATCACCCTCCCTCTGGGCCGGAACCGGGACGCTCAATGCCGATACCAGGCCGAGCACCACCGTGTTCTTGGTGCCGATCCCCAGCAGCGTCCCCATTTCCGGGCGCTGGCTCTGATGGCTCGTGAGCATCAGTTTCTGGTTGTCCAGCATCACGATGGCCTTGGAGCCCGTGACGGAAACGATGCGCCCGATGGCGCTCTCGCTGGAAACGAACGGCCCGCCACTGAACATCTTGCGATCGCCCTGGTAGCTCATTTCGCAATCCTCGTGTCGCTCTCGTGCGCGGCACGGGAGTTGAAATTCGACTGTTGAATGTCCCTGCGGCCAAGCCGCAGGGCTTCTTCGACCGACGGCATAGTGACCGAAATCGTGGTGCCCCGATCCTTGACGCTGGCGATCTCGAAGGTCGCGCCGTGCAGCTCAGCGAAAGCCTTGGAAATCGGCAGTCCGAGGCCAGTGCCCTCGTGCTTGCGCGACAACGAACCGTCGACCTGGCCGAACGGCGTCACCGCCACCTTGATCTCGTCCTCGGTCATGCCGATGCCGGTGTCGCTGATGGAAATGCGCACCGCCCCGTCCGACAGCACGGTGGCGGCAACGCGCACCTCGCCGCCCTCGGGCGTGAACTTGATGGCGTTCGAGATCAGATTGACGAAGATCTGCTTGAGTTTGAGCGGCTCGCCGAGAACCATCGGGAGTTCCGGGGCAATCTGGCGCACGAGCTTGACGTTGGCATCCTTTGCCGTGAGCGAGAAGAACGCCAGACAGGAATCGAGGGTCTCGACCATCGAGACCTCGCGCCGGTCGAGGACGAAGCGACCACTCTGGATCTTGGAGATGTCGAGGATATCGTTGATGATGGCCAGGAGGTGCTCGGCCGCCGTATTGACCATGCCGGCATACTCGACCACCCGCTTGACGTCCATCGGACGCTTCTCGGCGTCCATGAGCAGGCGGGAGAAGCCGATGATCGTGTTGAGCGGCGTGCGCAGCTCATGGCTCATGTTGGCGATGAATTCGGACTTCATGCGGTTGGCGTGCTCGGCTTCCAAGCGCGCCGACTGCTCGGCCCAATGGGCCCGGTGGCGCAGGATCGCGTCGCCGAGCAGCATCGCGTACTCGCCGACCAGCGAGTTCGTGCGCACTCCACCCAGTGTTCCTTCAAACATCGGAAATCGACACTCGCCATGTTGCAACTTCGCTGAACAATAGGCACGACGCGTTGAAGCGAAGGTTAATGCTTTGAATTGTTCAGCGCAGAACACTATCGATGACGACAGGGCAATGGTCCGCGCGGGGTGGTGGTCCGCCCCCTTGCCGGCAACCTCGAGGAGGGTAGTCTCATGCGTCTGCTGATCGCAGGCTGGCAGGGCCAGCTCGCCCAGTGCCTGGTCAAATCCGCGATCTCCCACCCGCAGGTGACCGCATGCGCCGTCGGGCGGCCGGCGCTCGACCTCTGCGAGATGCCGAGCATTCAGCGAAACCTATCGAACCTATCGCCCGACGTGGTGATCAATGCCGCGGCCTATACGGCGGTCGACCGGGCCGAGTCGGAACCGGAACAGGCGTTCGCGCTCAATCGCGACGGGGCGCGCATGCTCGCGGAGGCAGCCGCCCTCAAGGGTGCGGCGTTCATCCACATCTCCACGGACTACGTCTTCGACGGGCTGAAGCCGACCGCCTACATCGAGAGTGATCCGACGGGGCCGCAGGGCGTCTATGGCCAATCCAAGCTCGCCGGCGAGGAAGCGGTCCTCGAGGCCCATCCGGGAGCGCTCGTCATGCGCACGGCCTGGGTCTACAGCGCACTCGGGCGCAATTTCGCAACCAACATGCTGCGCCTCGCGCGCGAGCGCGAGGAAATCGGCATCGTCGACGACCAACGCGGCTCACCGACATACGCGCCGCACCTTGCGGACGCCGTGCTCGCCACCGCCATCGCCCTGGCCGGTGCAAAGGAGCAAGGGCGACAACCGGCGGCCGGCATCTTCCATGCCGCCGGCGCCGGCAGCGCCACCTGGTTCGAACTCGCCGAAGCGCTCATCACCGAAAGCGCGGCGCATGGCGGCAAGATGCCCCGGCTCAAGCGGATCACGACGGCGGACTACCCGACGCCGGCACGCCGCCCCCAGAACTCCGTGCTCGACTGCTCGAAGCTCGCCGAGCAATTCGCCATCCGGCTTCCCCACTGGCGCGAGGGCGTCAAGGCGTGCATCGCCGAGATCGGGAACACGGGAGCAAACGACGCCTACTGAGAGCCGTTCACAAATCCGCAAGGTGAACCAACTATTCTCGCGGCAGGATCGCGACAAGAGAGTTCACGGATGGCCTCCTCGACGCCGAAGCACTGCAGCCACTGCCTCCAGAATGGGGCCTGCGCGAGCGTCGGCGGTCAAGCATTGCAGGTGGCCAGCCCGCCAAAGGACCATGAACCGACGGCGTTGATCCACACCACTGCGTTGGTCGAGGTCGATTTGACGTCGGAGCAAGAGCCGGTCGCCGTCGATGCCCTGCCTGCAAACCGCACGATCCAGTTCGGAGCGCCTCTGCGTGGTCCGCTCGGTCGGCTGCGCTGCTCGCTGACCGTGGACGAATACATGAGCGCGCTCGGGCGCGCCCATTCCCGGCGCATCGTCTGAGCCGCAAGCCCCCTACGCCGTCGCCTCGCGCTCGGACCGCGCGGCTCGCCGTCGCTCCCGCTCGGCCAGCAGCGCCTCGATACTGACGCCGGCAAGGGCCAGCCAGATCATCGCGAATGCAGCGAGACGCGTGCCGTCCAACGGTTCGCCGAAGATCGATATCGCAATGATGAAGTGCAGCGTCGGGGCGATGTACTGCAAGAGGCCGACGACGATCAACGTCACGCGCCGCACCGCTGCCCCGAAGAGAATGAGCGGGATCGCCGTCACCGGTCCGGTCAGCATCAGCAGGAATGCCGACCAGCCGGCATCGCCCGCCCCGAGGAAGTGCCCCGTGCCCTCGGCCTCCAGATAGCCGATGAAGGCGAGCGAGGGCACGAGCAGCACGAGGCTCTCGATGAAGAGGCTCGGCGTCGGGCGCACGTTGGTGCGCTTCTTCATGAGCCCGTAGATCGCGAACGATCCGGCGAGATAGAGCGAGACCCACGGCAGGCCGGCGAGCGCGTGGGACTGCAGCGCGACCGCGCCCACCGAGACCAGAACGGCGAGGCGCTGCATCGGCGTCAGTCGCTCGCCGAGCACGAGCGCCCCGATCAGGACCGAGAAAATCGGGTTGATGAAATAGCCGAACGAGACCTCGAGCGTGCGACCGACCGCGATGGCCCAGACGAAGACGAGCCAGTTGCTGACGAGGATGAGGCTCGAGAGCGCGAGGGCGCGGCGGGCGGCAGGATCGGCGAGCGCAACGCGCACTTCCCCGATGCGCCCCCACAGCCAGAGGAAGAGACCGAGGAAGACGACCGACCAGAGGCCGCGATGCGCGATCACCTCGATGGCCGGAACGTGCGCGAGCCCCTTGTAGAAGATGACCGCGACGCCCCAGAGGCCATAGCAGGCGACCGCCATGGCGACGCCCTGGCCGAACGCCGAGGGGGCGGCCCCGGCGGCCGTGTCCGCAGCGCGCACCTGGCCTTCCGCGCGATCGCGCCCCATGCCGTGACCTTCCCATTTCCGATCGGGCCGGACCGAGGCCGGCCGGCGCCCCATACGAGTCGGGCGGACGCGGTCCCGACCTTTCGCTCGGGCGCCGAACGGTCTACCAGCGCCGACGAGGACGGCAAACGCCAGCGGGCCCGAGGTCGGCCGCGCCGGAGGCCGCAACAACGGGAGGGCGATAGCATGAAGCGGCGCGGGCGGGGGCTGTTACTTGCGACCATCTGCATTGCGCTCTCGGCCGGTTGGCTTGCGACACCGATCGGCGAGCAGGTGACGCGCTTCATCGCCGGTGAGCCGGGGCCAGGTGAGACTCGCGCCGGAGAGCGCGTCACGGTGAGCGGGGGTGGCGGCGCGGGTGGCGGCGGAGCGGGTGGCGGCGCCAGCGCGACCAACGACCTCATTGCTGGCGGCGGCGGGGGGGCCGGTGGCGGTGGCGGGGCGGGGCAGGCTCCGGGCGGAAGCCCGACCGGCGAGCTCGCCAGCCTCGACGTCCTCAAGCTGACGCTCGACGGCCTCAACGTGCTGATCGGCCTCATCGGCCTCGTTCTCGCCGCCCGCGCCTTCGGCGGCGCGCGCGGTGGGGGGTAGGCAGGCCAGAGGCGACCCTGGAAGTCGCTTGGTCCAAAACCAAGCTTAGAACAACACGGGACGAATCCAGCAGATCATGACTTGCAGTGGAACCGACTGAATCGCGGCGCTTCACCATCAATGTACTGCCAAACAACTGTATGGCGTTGCTTATCGATCCTGATGGCAAACGGAGTACCAAATCGCAGTCCACCCGCAACGATGGCAGACTCTCGGTTCTGAACGACAAGGACATCGCCCTCAGTGTTGGTCGGGTCGCCTGGTCGGTTGTTGAACACGAAGCTGGTGGGATCGAGTGTGCCGATGGATTGTGCTACACGTAACTCGATCGACGGTTTCGATAGGTCGACAATCACTTGATTGACCCTGCTCTCAGGTGAAAACGAAGTCGTTCCGTCGACATATGTGCACTCCAAGACAATTGGTGTCGCCCATCCTAGAACCGGCAGCAGAACAGCCGACAAGGATACCAGGCAGAACGCTAGTAGGCGCTTGGACATGATCATTTGGATTTGCGCACCAGTGCGTCACCCCGCCGCCGGGGCGCCGTCCCGGGCGAGCTTGTAGACGATCGAGTCGACGAGCGCCTCGAAGCTCGCATCGACGATGTTGGGCGAGACGCCGACCGTGAACCAGCGCGCGCCCGTGGCATTGTCGCGGCTCTCGACGAGCACCCGCGTCACCGCCTCCGTGCCACCCGTCAGGATGCGCACCTTGTAGTCGACCAGTTCGACGTCGCGGATGTAATCCTGATAGCGCCCGAGATCCTTGCGCAAGGCCTGGTCGAGCGCGTTGACCGGGCCGTTGCCCTCGGCGACCGACCAGAGCGGGTCATCGTCCTCGTCGAGGATCACCCGGACCGAGGCTTCCGAGACGGTGATCAATTCGCCCTTGGCGTTGTGGCGCTTTTCCACCATGACGCGGAAGGATTCGACGGAAAAATAGTTCGGCAGATCGCCGAGCATGCGCTTGGCCAAGAGCTCGAAGGAGGCTGCCGCCCCCTCGTAGGCATAGCCGATCGCCTCGCGCGTCTTGACCTCCTGGAACAATCCCTCGAGGCGCGGATCGTCCTTTTCGAGCACGATGCCGATATCGGCGAGCGCGGAGAGGATATTGGATTTTCCCGCCTGATCGCCGACCAGAACACGCCGCCGGTTGCCGACGCGCGCCGGATCGACGTGCTCGTAGGTCTCCGGGTTCTTGATGATCGCGGAGGCGTGGATGCCGGCCTTGGTCGCGAACGCACTCTCGCCGACGTAGGG
This sequence comes from Hyphomicrobiales bacterium, assembly GCA_016125495.1. Lineage (NCBI taxonomy): Bacteria > Pseudomonadati > Pseudomonadota > Alphaproteobacteria > Hyphomicrobiales > Hyphomicrobiales bacterium. The sequence continues at coordinate 20,727 of WGLQ01000010.1, forward strand.
CGCCTGGCGGGCCGGAGCGCGGTTGAGGATTTCATCGAGGAGGCGGCTCGCATGGGTGATGCGCGTCAAGCGCTCCGGCGTCACGCCGATCTCGAAGCGGTCGGCATAATGGGATTTGAGGAGCAGCGTCGGGATGAGCGACATGAGGTTGGCATTGCCGCAGCGCTCGCCGAGCCCGTTCATCGCCCCCTGGATCTGGCGTGCGCCCGCATCGACGGCGGCGAGCGTATTGGCAACGGCGTTCTCGGTATCATTGTGGGTATGGATCCCGAGATTTGCTCCGGGGATCGTGCGCGTCACGGCCGCGACGATCTCGGCGACCTCGTGCGGCAGGGTGCCGCCGTTGGTGTCGCACAGCACAGCCCAGCGCGCGCCGGCATCGATGGCGGTCCGGGCGCAGGCGAGCGCATAGTCCGGGTTCGCCTTGTAGCCGTCGAAGAAATGCTCGCAGTCGATCATCGCCTCGCGGCCGGTCGCAACGATCGCGGCGACCGATTGCCGGATGCCCTCGAGGTTCTCCTCGTTGGTCGTTCCGAGCGCGACGCGGACATGGAAATCCCAGGACTTGGCGACGAGGCAGACGGCATCGGCCTCGGCCTGCAGCACCGCCTGCAGGCCCGGATCGTTGGCCGCTGAACGCCCCGCCCGTTTCGTCATGCCGAAGGCGGTGAGACGGGCGCGGGTCAGCCCCGGAGGATTGGAGAAGAACTCGGTGTCGGTGCCGTTCGCGCCCGGATAGCCGCCCTCGATGTAATCGACGCCGAGCGCATCGAGGGTTTCCGCGATCAGCCGCTTGTCCTCGACGGAGAAGTCGACGCCGCTCGTCTGGGCCCCGTCGCGCAGGGTCGTGTCGAAGAGATAGAGGCGTTCCTTGGTCATGTCGCGTCCGTGCATATCACTCATTGCGGTCCGTCGCGCCCGCCGTCCGGGGCAAGGCCAGGGCCGGGGGGAGTGGGAGAGAGGTCGCTGCCGAACGCGATGATGTGCCCATCCGGGTCGCGCACGTCGAAATCGCGCATGCCATAGGGCATGTCACCGATCTCGCGATGAATTATGACGCCGTCGTTCTTAAGCTCGCGATAAAGCGCGTCGGCGTCGGCCACATAGACGTAGGCCGCCCACCATTGGTTGACCGGGACCGGTCCGGCCCGCGAGCGATCGAGGGCGAGCGTCACAGGGCCACGCTGAACGATGGCGAAGTCGCCGGGCGCATCGGCTCGCTCGCTCCATATGCCGTGACTGACGAACCCCAGCTTCTCGCCGTAGAACGCGATGCTCGCTTCCAAGCTGGCAACCTGAAGAACCGTCATCGCGCGAATGAACTGACCCGGAGTGGTGGATTGCGGCATGGCTGCCTCGTCATGTGAACCGGCCACCAGAGGGCCGCCAAACGTCAGGCGGGCCCGGCCGGCTCGCCCGACCAGGTCTCGGTGTCGCGGTCCGGATGCTGATGCGAGATCAGGCCTTCCAGGAACGGGGCCGCGGCGACATCGTCCATCGTTTGGCGCTCGGGCAAGGTGCAGAGCGCATCCGCCCAGGCGCGCTTGCCTTCGCCACCGAATGCAACGGTCGGCGGAAATGCGTCCGGGTCGTCGAAGGTGACGACGGCAAGGGCGAGCCCATCCGGCGCATCGTAGGCGAGCGGGGTGCCGCACCCGGCACAGAAACCCCGACGCGCCGCGTTCGAGGATTGGAACCAGGCGGGTGCCCCGCGCGTCCAGGTGACATCGCAGCCGCGCACGCTGACGAGTGCGAGGGCGTGGCAGGCCGACGCCTTCTGGCACATCCGGCAGTGGCAGACGGAGCTTTCCCCCGGCCGGCCGGTGACACGAAAGCGCACGGCGCCGCACTGGCAGCCGCCGGAATGGCTCCCTTCGGGATGCAGCGCGCCAGGATCGCTCACGAGGCGACCTCCCACGTAGTGCCGGCCGGGCCGTCCTTGATGGCGATGCCCATGGCGGCGAGTTCGTCGCGGATGCGGTCGGCGGCAGCGAAGTCGCGCGCCTTGCGGGCGGCAGTGCGAGCCGCGATCAGAGCCTCGATTTTTTCGGCATCGACGGCGGATGCGGGCGGCGCGAGGCGAATGTCGTCGCGCGTTTGCCCGCCGTAAAGGCCCATGAAGACGAGGGTTGCGCGCAATTCGGCGGCGCGCTCCGCGTTCCCCCTGCGGGCCGACTTGGCGATGCCGTGCAGGATGGAAATCGCACTCGGTGTATTGAGATCGTCGGCGAGGGCGGCAAGCACCTCTGCGTTCGGCGTGCCGTCGGCCGGCGCGCTGGCGCAGATGTCGGCGAAGTCCGCAAGCGTGGCGCGCGCCTGGGAAAGGCGCTCGACGGTCCAGTCGAGCGGCTGGCGGTAGTGGGTCTGGAGCATCGCGAGGCGCAGCGCCAGCCCGTGCCAGCGGGTGCCGCCGAAGCTCTCGCCTTCGACCATCTCGTGGACGGTGACGAAATTGCCGAGCGACTTCGACATCTTTTCCCCCTCGACCTGGAGGAAGCCGTTGTGCATCCAAACACGCGCCATGGTGTCGGTGCCGTGGGCCCCGCAGGACTGCGCGATCTCGTTCTCGTGGTGGGGAAAGACGAGATCGATGCCGCCGCCGTGGATGTCGAAGACCTTGCCGAGATGGCGGCCGGCCATGGCCGAGCACTCGATGTGCCAGCCGGGACGGCCGGGCCGCGCGATGCCGGCAGGCGAGGGCCAGGAGGGCTCGTGCGCCTCGGACGGCTTCCAGAGGACGAAGTCCATCGCGTCGCGCTTATAGGGCGCGACCTCGACGCGGGCGCCCGCCTCCATCTCCTCGAGGCTGCGGTTGGAGAGTCGACCGTAACTCGCCATGGAGGGGACGTGAAAGAGCACGTGGTCCTCGGCGACGTAGGCATGGCCTCGCGCAATGAGGTCCTCGATGAGCGCTTTCATCTCCTCGATGTGGCCTGTCGCGCGCGGTTCGACCGTCGGCTCGAGCACACCGAGGTGGGCAATGTCGGCGTGGAACTGGGCGGCCGTGCGCGCCGTCAGCTCGAAGATCGTGGTGCCTTCGTCGCGGGCGCGATCGTTGATCTTGTCCTCGACGTCGGTGATGTTGCGGGCATAGGTGACGTGTTCCGCCCCGTAGACGTGCCGCAGCAGACGGAACAGCAGATCGAAGACGATGATCGGGCGGGCATTGCCGATGTGGGCATAGTCGTAAACGGTCGGGCCGCAGACGTACATGCGCACGTTGCCGGCATCGATCGGCTCGAAACGCTCCTTGCGCCGCGTCAGCGTGTTGTAAAGCTGCAGCTCCAACGCCCGGCTCATGGGGCCAGTCCTTTCATTCTCGATCGCCCGTCGGGGCGGCTCAGACGAATTTCGCCTCGATGCGGCCGAGCACACCGAAGTCGGCAACCAACTCCTCGCCGACCGCCACGAAGCGCACGCCCGTGCAGGTACCCGTCGCGATGAGGTCGCCGGCCCTCAGATGGCGGGCGTGGCGGGCGAGTTCGGCGACAGTGAACTCGAGGGCCGCGAGTGGGTGGCCGAGCGCCAGCGCACCCGTGCCACGCGCAACCGAGGCCCCAGCGACGAAAAGCTCGACGGGCGCGGCCGCCAAATCGATGCCGCGCCAGTCGGAGACCGCCTCGCCGATCACCAGCGCTCCATTGAGGCCGCAGTCGGCGATCGCCAACGGCGCGTTGCCCTTCGGGATCGCCTCATAGCGCGGGCTGACCAGTTCGAACGCCGGAACGACGGCATCGACCGCCTCGGCGATCTCGGCCCGGCCATAGCCGCCCGGGCGAATCGGCAGGTCGTGGCCGATGCGCAGGCAGAATTCGGCCTCGATGCAATAGTGATGAAACGCACGATGGTCCAACTGAACCGGCGAAAGGTGGACACCACTGGAAAAAATCGGACCGAGGAACGGCGTGTCGATGGCAAAGAGCTGCATGGCAGCTTCGTTCGTCGCGCCGACCTTCCAGCCGACCACGGGCTCGGCCCAGGCCTCGATGAACGCCTTCTGCACGCGGTAGCCATCGGCGACCGTCGCCGGTCGGGCGCCCTCGGGCAGCGTTTCGATCCGGCGCACCGTGCGACGAGCCTCCAGGAGGGCGGCCATCGCCCGAGAGACTTGATCTTCCTGCATGATCCTACCACTTCTTGCCGATAGCGAGAGGCAAACCAGCTCCCCCGGGGCCGGCGAGGCCGAACGAACGGACACCGGACCGCGCCGGATCACCAGCGGCTCGTGCCTTGGCCGGCCAGTCCGGCAGGTGACGGCCTTGGCTCTGGCATCTACATTCCATGTTGGCAAGACCAAGGGCTGCCCGAATTCGCTCGCGATTGCGCTATAGTCATGGTTGCTTGCGAGCGATGCGCATCAAGAGAGAGGTTGCCCCGCGCATGAGAGGCCAGCAGCGCACCACAGGCGCCGAACCCATGCCCTCACAGGCTTTGCGTGAGCGTCGGCCCGTTCGCGCTCGCCGGCGTTGGCTGGCGCTCGCCGGCTTGCTTGCGGGTGTGCTCGCCTCCGGCGGAGCGGCGAATGCCCAGACGGGCTTCGACACGAACGCACCCCAGCGCCAGCTCTCGGACCGCGAGCGCCATTGTCTGCGCCTCGAGCGCGAGATGGTCACCATCCGACAACTGCAGTCGCAGGGCCAGGAGTCGCTGCCCAAGCTCTATGCCGAACAGCGCCAGCTCGAGCGGGCCTTCAACAAGGGCCAGAGCGACCTCGAGCGCGCGGATTGCTTCGAGTTCTTCATCTTCTCGCGCGAACTTCGACGCACGCCCCGCTGCCTCAGGATCGCTCAGGCACACGACGAGACCCGGCGCCGGCTCGAGGCGGTCAACCGCGATATCGAATCGATCCGCGACGCACGTTCCGGCTCGGCCGATCGGCGGCGCCAGCAGCTCATCAACGAACTCGCTCGCAATGGCTGCGGGCAGGTCTACCAGCAGCAGGCGCGCCAAGTGCGTCAGCCCTCGTTCAACCCCTTCGGGGCGCTGTTCGGGCGCGACGGCGGCGGCTTCTTCGGCGGCGGCAACGACTACTACGACAATGCGCCGCGCACGCTGGCGCCCGAAACCGGCATCCTCGCCGACGCCACCTACCGTACGATGTGCGTCAGGCTCTGCGATGGCTACTATTTCCCGGTCAGCTTCCAGACCCTGCCGAACCGCTTCGGCAATGACACGGAGGTCTGTCAGTCGCGCTGTGCGGCGCCGGCGCAGCTCTTCGTCTACCGAAACCCGGGCGGTGAGGTCGAGCAGATGATCTCGCTCGACGGGCGGCCCTACTCGGAACTCGAGACCGCCTTCGTCTACCGCAAACAGGTGGTGAATGGCTGCTCGTGCAGTCAGGCGCTCTACGACCCCGAACAGGTCGCGAGCACGAAGATCGACACCGCACGCAGCGGATCACGAACCGCGGCCCGCACCAACCAATCGCCGGCCCCCAATTACGTCAATCCGCTCGGTCCGGGGCCGGTCGAACCGCAATCCTCCGATGAAGCGGCCGCCGCCCCGCAAGGTGACGAGGACACGGCGCCACCGACTGGCGTGGTCACCGAGGAACTGCCGTCCTACGGGCTCGACCAGCAGGACCCCGACAGCGTCACCATCGTCCCTCTCGAACCGCTCGAGGGCACCGAGGAGACCGACGTGCCAGTGCGCCCCCGGGCACCGGGGACCGCCGGTTAGTGTGACGAGCGCAGCTCGCCGCGTCGACAACATGCCGCACTTGCACTGCCTCCAGATGATCCGGCGATCGTTCGAGCCGTCGATGCGGCTTGTGGGTCACGTTCGCCCGGCATAGGATTTCGCGTGGTCGCCGTTCTGGCCGGGGTGGGCCCCCGCGCCGAGGCTGGCAGCCCGATGCAGACGGCGAGGGGGCATGAGCGGGCGGCGCGACAGCAACTCCGGAAGCGGCAAAACCACGCCCGGCGCACGCGTGCTCGAACTCGCCACCACCCGCGCCATCACCGAGGACGATATAGCCGAGGTCCACAACCTGCATATCACCGCGTTCACCAAACTGGGCGGTGCCCTTCACGACGCCGAACACACCGAGGCGTTCGCTGCCCACGTCAACACGCCGGCCTACACCGATCAGCTCATGCAGGCGGACGTCTGGGGGGTCTGGCTGGACAAATCACTGCTTGCCACCGGCGGCTGGACACCGGGGGACGATCAGGGCAAGTCGGCACGGATCGCCTTCGTGTTCGTCAACCCCGTCTTCAGCCGATTGGGCATCGGGCGCACGGCGGTCGAAGGGGCGGAGCGGCGCGCGGCGGCGGCCGGCTTTCACTCATACTCCGTGCGAGCGACACTCAACACGGTTCCGATCTTCGAGCGGCTCGGCTACGCGGTCACCTCGCGCGGCGTCACACCGCTGCTCGGCGGTATCGACATGCCGGTCGTCTTCATGCGCAAGGAGGGAACCGGCGCGCGTCGCTAGTCGGCGGCCGGTAGGGGCCAGCGCTCGGGGCAATCCGGTCGGGTCGGCGACGCGCGTGCCGTGCACGACCAGGACCGCGAAAATCGAATTCCGTCGACCAGTTTGCGACCTGCCGCATGCCGCGGCACATCGGATCATTACGGCCCGCTTCTCCCATGCTCGACAGGACCGCTCGATGAACGCACTCGTCCTTCTCGATTATGCCGGCGTTGCCCTCTTTGCTGCGACCGGGGCCCTCTCTGCCTCGCGCAAGCAGCTCGACATAATGGGTTTCGTCTTTCTCGCCACGCTGACCGGCATCGGCGGCGGCACCGCGCGCGATCTGATCCTCGGCGTCCCGGTCTTCTGGGTCGAGGAGCATCTTTACATTGCGGTCTGCGCGGTGGCGGCGATCGGCACCTATTTCGCGGCGCATCTGCTCGAGTCGCGCTACCGGTGGTTGCTATGGCTGGATGCGATCGCGATCGCCGCCTATGGCGTCCTCGGAGCCCACAAGGGGCTCGAGGTAACCGGTTCGCCCATGGTGGCCGTCGTCATGGGCATGCTGACCGGAACGCTCGGTGGCATTCTGCGGGATGTGGTGGCGAACGAACCCTCCATCATACTGCGGAAGGAAATTTACGTTTCGGCGGTCGTCGCGGGTGCCACCGTGTTCGCCGTCGCTCAAGTGGCGGGTCTGCCCCTCATGGTTTCCGCCGGCGCCGGCTTTTTCCTCGCTTTTGTAATTCGCAGCGGAGCAATCATCTTCGGCTGGAAGTTGCCTCAGTACAAGTCGCGACCTGGACGACTTCACCCTTGATTTTCATCTCTGGCCCCGGCAACGCCAATGGCGCGTTGCGCGTGGTCCGAGGTCACCGCGTCGCTCGCTGGCTCAATCCAGACGCTCGCGAAAGCGGTTGGTGATCGGGTAGCGGCGCTCACGCCCGAAGTTGCGGCGGGAAATCTTGACGCCGGGAGCCGCCTGCCGGCGCTTGTATTCGGCGAGATCGAGGAGGCGGGCGACCTTGGCGACGACCTCGGGTGCATGCCCCCGGGCGACGACGTCGGCGAGCGATAATTCCTCCTCAACCAGCGCCCGCAGGATGTCGTCGAGCTGCTCGTAGGGCGGCAGGCTGTCCTCGTCCTTCTGGTTCTCACGCAGTTCCGCCGTCGGCGGCCGCGTGATGATCCGCTCCGGGATGACCTCGCCCGCCGGCCCCCGCCCTCCCCTCGGCACCATGCGGTTGCGCAGGCGCGCGAGGCGAAAAACCTCCGTCTTGTAGAGGTCCTTGATCGGGTTGAATCCCCCGTTCATGTCGCCATAGAGGGTGGCATAGCCGACCGCCACCTCGGACTTGTTGCCCGTCGTCACCAGCATCGAGCCGAGCTTGTTGGAGACCGCCATGAGCAGCGTGCCACGCACGCGCGATTGCAGGTTCTCCTCCGTCACGTCCGGCGCGCGGCCGGCAAAGAGCGGGGCGAGCGTGGCGCCGAATGCCTCGACCGGGCCGGCGATCGGCAGGGCGTCGTAGCGGACCCCGAGCGCCTCGGCGCAGGCGGCGGCATCCTCGATGCTCTCGCGCGCGGTGTAGCGATAGGGCAGCATCAGGCAGTGCACGCGGTCCGGTCCGAGCGCATCGACCGCGATCGCCGCCGTCAGCGCGCTGTCGATGCCGCCGGAAAGCCCGAGGACGACGCCCGGAAAGCCGTTCTTGGCGACATAATCGGCAAGCCCGAGGACGCAGGCGCGATAAACCTCCTCATCCTCCTCGCCGGCCAGCGCCCGCCCCCCGGTCGCCGCCCGCCACCCTCCCGCCTCGCGCTTCATGCGCACGATCTCGATCGCGCTCTCGAAGGTCGGCATCTGGACGGCGAGCGAGCAGTCCGCATTGAGCACGAAGGAGGCGCCGTCGAAGACCAATTCGTCCTGGCCACCGACCTGGTTCAGATAGAGGAGCGGAAGGCCACATTCGGTGACGCGAGCGACGGCGACGTTCGTGCGTTCGTCGCTCTTGCCCCGGTCGTAGGGCGAGCCGTTGGGCACGATCAGAAACTCGCTGCCGGTCTCTTCCAGGCATTCGACGACGTCGCTGCTCCAGATGTCCTCGCAGATCGGCACGCCGATCCGCACGCCACGAAAGCTGATCGGCCCCGGCATCGGGCCGGGCGTGAATATGCGCTTTTCATCGAAGACGCCGTAATTCGGCAGGTCGACCTTGTGCCGGACACCGACGAGGGCGCCGCCGTCGATCAGCGCGGCGGAGTTGTAGACGTCGCCGCCCTCACGCCAGATCGTGCCGATCAGCACGCCGGGGCCGCCATCGCCGGTCTCGGCGGTGAGCGCTTCGATCGCGGCCCGGGCGGCCGCCGAGAAGGCCGGGCGTAGGGCGAGATCCTCGGGCGGATAGCCAGTGAGGAAGAGCTCGGGGAGGACGAGGAGATCGGCGCCGCCAGCTGCGGCCTGCGCCCGAGCGCGGCGGGCGAGGGCGAGGTTGCCATCGATGTCGCCCAGCGTCGGATCGAGCTGGGCCAGCGCAATCGAAAGGGTGTCGGTCATGGCGGCACGCTAAGCACGACGAGGGCGAAATCACAACCGTCCGCGCGGGGTCGCTCCACCTTGCGGCGGGCGGTCGGTGCCGGCCAAGGAGCGGGTGCCCCGGCGCTCCTCCCGGGTGCGCGAGACCGCCGCTTCCGGCAGCTCGGGCCGGGCGCCGCGCGCGCCGCGAGGTGACGCGGCCGGGGGCCGACCCCCGCTTCGTGCGGGCGGCCGAGCATCGCCGGCGGGGCCGGCCGCCTGCGCGCTCGCGGTGCGGCGCGGACCGCGCACGCGCGTGCCGCCGTTCGGCGACCAGCGCAGGAGTTCGTAGGTTTCCTCATAGGACCGCACGCGATGCGCCCAGCCATCTACGATGACGTAGCGCCATTCGAGCTGGAGGGTACGGGCGAGGTCGACGGGTTTGATCGCGTTGAGTTCTTCGGACCAGCCCTCCATGAACTGGTCGATGATATCGAGCACCTCGCGGCGATCGAAGGCGGACCAGTCCTGCGGCAGGATGGTCGCCATTTCACGGTCGAACACGACCTCACGGACCGCGGACGGCGGCAGGACGCCGCGCCGCACCAGGTCGACGACGGCATCGAGGAAGCCGAGTTGGACGAGCCCCGAGCAGATGTAGGCATTCGGCGCCTTGTAGCCCCGCCGCCGCCGGCTCTCAAGGGCGGCCTTGCGCCCACGAATGCCGCTCGCGACGGTGAACGAGGCACGGTCGAGCAGGCTGCGCAGGATCGAGAACACCGTGCGGTAGCTGTAATCGGCCTTGATCGAGTTGAGCAGCCGGCCGCGAACGCGCTTTTGCACCTCGTCGTTGAACCAGGCCTCGGGGCGCTGGCCGGACGCGACATGGTGGATGCGGGGAATGGAGCGAAACCGCTTGATGGCGACGACGGAGGCGCGGTCGTTGAGGTATTCGGCGAGGTTGGTGAGATCGACGCCCTTCGTCCCGGCCTCGATGATGAAGGTGCCGTCGAACTCGGCTTCACGGTGAGGGACCAGAAAGACGAGGCCGGCGTGCGAGAACTGGCTCTTCGTCAACCGACGGATGGCCCACGAAAAGAGGCTGCCGTGGCGGCGCGAGAGCAAAACGTCGGCACGCTCGAGATGATGGCCGGCCAGGAAATCGGCGACCGGCATCGGCCAATCCGGGGCCTCGCCCGCCGCCTCGGTTCTCGAATAGCGCTCCGGCGTCAGCCGCTTTTCGCCCACACGCATCGCTCGCGCCCTTCGATCACCCGCCCGGCATGGAAAACAGTATCCTAACCGTTGGCCGATTTGTGGGCATTAAGCGCGTCCGTCCGCCGCCAGGGGTCCGGGGTCCGCCGGCCGGCCACGTTCATCGGACGTGGCCGGCGAGCCTCCTCGTTCAGGCGGCGCCGCTGGCCGCCACGGCCAACTCGTCGTCGCGCTCCTTCTGCAGGCGTTCGGCGATGAGGAAGGCGAGTTCGAGGGCCTGATCGGCGTTGAGGCGGGGATCGCAATGCGTGTGATAGCGGTCCGAGAGATCGGCCTCGAGCACCGGCGAGGCGCCGCCCGTGCATTCCGTGACGTCCTTGCCCGTCATCTCGACATGCACGCCACCCGGATGCGTTCCCTCGGCGCGGTGCACGTCGAAGAACTGCTGCACCTCGCGCAGGATGCGATCGAAGGGCCGGGTCTTGTAGCCGGTGTTCGAGGAAAGCGTGTTGCCGTGCATCGGGTCGCACGACCAGACCACCGTGCGCCCAGCGCGTTCCACCGCCCGGATGAGCCCCGGCAGGTGCTGCTCGACCTTGTCCGCGCCGAAGCGGCAGATGAGCGTCAGGCGGCCGGGCTCGTCGTCCGGGTTGAGGATGTCGATCAGCTTCAGGAGACCGTCCGGCTCGAGGCTCGGCCCGCACTTGAGCCCGATCGGGTTGCGGATGCCGCGGAAATACTCGACGTGGGCGTGATCGGGCTGGCGGGTGCGGTCGCCGATCCAGACGAGGTGGCCCGAAGTCGCGTACCATTCGCCGGTGGTCGAATCGACGCGGGTCATCGCCTGCTCGTAGCCGAGCAGCAGCGCCTCGTGCGACGTATAGAGGTTGGTCGAGCGCAATTCCGGCGTGCGCTCGGCGGTGATGCCGCAAGCCCGCATGAAGCGCAGCGCATCGGAGATGCGGTCGGCGAGTTGCTGATAGCGCTCACCCGCCGGGCTGCCCTTGAGGAAGCCGAGGTTCCACTGGTGCACGCGTTCGAGATCGGCAAAGCCGCCGGTCGCGAAGGCCCGCAGCAGGTTGAGCGTCGCGGCCGACTGGCGGTAGGCCTTGAGCTGGCGCGTCGGATCGGGCAGCCGCGATGCCGCATCGAAGGCCGGACCGTTGATGATGTCGCCGCGATAGCTCGGCAGCTCGATGCCGTCCTTCTTCTCGTTGGGCGAGGAGCGCGGCTTGGCGAACTGGCCGGCGATGCGCCCGACCTTGACCACGGGCGAGCCGCCCGCATAGGTCAGCACGACCGCCATCTGGAGGAAGACGCGGAAGAAATCGCGGATGTTGTCGGCGCCGTGCTCGGCGAAGCTCTCGGCGCAGTCGCCACCCTGGAGGAGGAAGGCGCGGCCGGCGGCGACGTCCGCGAGCTGGCGCTTGAGGGCGCGGGCCTCACCTGCAAAAACGAGCGGCGGAAAGGTCGCGAGCGTTGCCTCGACGTCGGCGAGCGCGGCGGCGTCCGGATAGTCCGGCACCTGCACGATCGGCTTTTTCCGCCAGCTCTCGGGCGACCAATCCTTGACCTTGCCTTTGGCCATGTCGTGTCCTTCCGTACATCCGGGCCGTGCCGCATCGCAGGCACCGGGTTCTCCACAGGCATTCCTGGTGCGGGCTTATAGGGCAATCGCGCCGCGATGGCCAGAAAAGGCGCGCGGGTCGCGATGCCCGCGAGGGGGCCTGCATCGGGTGGGCGGACTTGCCGGGCGGAGCCGGCCGGTCCATCCTCCTGGCATGCCGATATGCGAGGCCGATCCCTGGCGTCTGCAATACTTCGCGGGCATCGCGTGCCCCGACGACGTCCTCATCCCGACCGAGGACGCCGACGCCTGGCGCTGGAATCCGGCCCACCGCTGGGTCTACGACAAGTTGCGCGTCGCCGAGAGCCAGGGGTTCGTCTGCGGCCCGCACGGGCTCGAGCCGCCGGCCTATCCGGTGTTCTCCAAGCCGATCGTCAATTTGCGCGGCATGAGCGTCGGCTCGCGCGTCCTGCGCAGCGCGCGCGAGTACCGTGCCCGCCAGCGGCCGGGGCATTTCTGGATGCCGCTGCTCGAGGGTGAGCACGTCTCCAGCGACGTGGTGATCGAGGCGGGCCGGCCCCGCTGGTGGCGCCATGCGGTCGGCTTGCCGCTGGCGGGCGGGCGCTTCGACTACTGGACGGTGCATGGGCAGGCCCGGCCCGGGCTCGAGGATTATTGCTCCCGATGGCTCGCCGCGCACCTCGGCGACTATACGGGGATGGTCAATCTCGAGACGATCGGCGGGCGGATCATCGAAGTACACCTGCGCTTTGCCGACCAATGGCCGGACCTTTATGGCGGGCGGGGCTGGGTCGAGGCCTTGATCGGCCTCTATGCCAGCGGCCGGTGGTGCCTCGAAGAGGGCGAGCGGCGGGACGGCTACAGTCTCGCCCTCTTCGGCGAGCACGGGCGGCGCTACCGGCATCCGCCGCAGGCCTTGACGAATTCGATCCTCGAAGCGCCCGGCATTTCGAGCGTGCAGATCACCTTTCACGAGGAGCAGCCCGCGCGCTGGCACGCGATGCCTTCGGGAGGCTTTCGCCTCGCCATCGTCAACTGCTGGGACCTGGCGGCCGGGCAACTCGCGCGGGCGCGCCTTGCCGCGCACTTCGACGCGGCCGCGAGCGTAGCTGCTCCACGACGCGGCCGGCGGGCGGCGAGCCATCAGGAGTGATGGGGGGGGGGGTGGTGGGCTTGGAAAACCTGTGGTCATGCCTCCGGCACCATTGACCCGCAAATTAATCTGCTGCAACCTCATTCGAATCTCTGAAAATAACTACGTATGATTGGAACCCAACAACCACATGCGCATTTTCGTTCCCGAACCAGAAATAGGCGAACTCGACGGGTTCAACCCAGAACTTGACATTTTCAATCGAGTCGAACTCGGGCGCAACCTCACCAGACTTATTTCATCCGTCCGTGATTCCATGGTAGTTGCAATAGATTCCGAATGGGGGGAGCGGAAAAACGGTATTTCTAAAAATGTGGGCCGGCGAACTCCGCAAGAGGGGCTTGCCAGTAATATATTTTGATGCGTTTGCAAACGACTTTCAAGCCGATGCGTTTGTCGCGCTCGCAAGCGAAGTTGTTTCCCTAGCCAAGGAACACAAAATTCAAAACACACCTGCATACAAGAAATACTACAAACACGCAGTTGATACAGGTAAAGTGTTGCTGCGCTCCAGCGCCAAAGTCGGCGTCAGGCTAGCCACATTGGGAGCGGTCGATGTGGTTGACGCAGGAGAGCTTGCAAAAAAAAATGTCCTCTGCAATTGCAGATGAGGCCACAACCTTGACCGAAAAATATATTGAGACCTTATTGGTGGAGGCGGAGCAACAAAAGATTACCCTTCAATCCTTTCGGGAAGCGTTGTCATCCTTGGCGCCAGCACTCTCGAATGAAACCGAGCATGATCCCGCCGACCTCAAACCTTTAGTTTTCATCATCGATGAACTGGATCGATGCACCCCTCCCTTCGCGCTTGCATTGCTCGAGAGAATAAAGCATGTGCTTTCGGTCCCCAACGTGCAATTCGTCTTGGGCGCGCACCTGGCGCAGCTACGGACCAGCGTGCGCGCGACCTATGGAGGGGACATCGATGCCACAACTTATCTGCAGAAGTTCATTCACGTGACAGTTCCGCTATTCGATGCGAGCGAGCACAAGAGAAACTCCGCGATCAGGAAGTATGCCAGATATCTGGCTTGCAACCTTGAATTTCCCGGTCATCATCGGGACAATTCGGAGCATATTCTTGATCTCCTGGATCTGTACGCCCAACACTCCACCTTGACGTTGCGGGACCTGGACAGATTATACACAATAATTGCACTTTCGTTTTCGATCGCCGACAATAGCACTATGTTCTGCCCACCGCTCGTTGCCGGACTCACCATTCTTAAGCTGAAACATCCAGAGCTCTACAAAAAAGGCAAAGACGGGCACGCTAGAGTACAGCGAAGTTGCCCCCATCCTTCACCTCGACCACGCGCCACGAAGTGACGAAACAAAGCACACATTGGATTGGAGCAAGAAATACTGGCGCTACGCAACCGACGCGAACGCACCAAGCGATTTGATTTCGGAAATGTCAAGGTTTTTTTATCGATTTTCACACCCCGACAGATTCAGTCTTGTGCGTTATCATGCAAATCACCTGATCGATTGTTTCCAGTCACAGTGACAATAAGCAGCCGCTTCAGCCAAAATGAGTTGGCAGCGCACTGAACGACCGGGCACATCCCTGACAATTTGGACCGACAGCATCCCTGACACTGCTAGGCGTCTTCCTTAGCCGGTTCCGGCGCCGAGCGCAGCCGCGCACGCGGCGGAGCGAAGCGGTGGAACCGGCCAACGCGATCGA